>JAHJDP010000088.1 GCA_018831195.1 Candidatus Eisenbacteria bacterium
ACTCGATTTGTTCACTCCCGATGATGGAACCTTTGAGTATTCCGTCGTGACGACGAATAAGACACTCAGCCTGCGGCGATTGTGGTACTTCATGGCGGGTCGAGGAGCTCAAGAGAAAACGCTGGCCGAACTCAAGGATGGCATGGCATTCGGGACGATCCCGACCAATCATTATGGCGCGAACAGCGCTTGGCAATGGCTGGTGGTCTTAGCTCATAACCTCTTCCGCGATTTTCAACTTTCATTGAAACAGACATCGGCTCGTCGGAGTTGGAAGAGAACCTTTCTTTACAAGATGGAGTCGATCAAGTCGGCGAGATTTGAGTGGCTCAATGTGGCGGGTAGACTTTTGAATCTGTCGTATGGACGTACTCTCAGACTTCAAGCAATCCCGGCAATCCAAGATCGGTGGGCACAAATGGATCCAAATGTATCAACATTTTTGCCGGATTAGGGTTAACATTCCTGTTTACGCTCCTGTTCCCATCCGCCTCCAGGTTTCGATTCAGAAAATCAAACGCTGGTGGGGAGGAGACAGTTTTGCCGATGCAACCGTGCTCCATCCGGTTCCCGGCCAAGATATTGAGGGGCTGCTCTACGAGGAGAGCGGCATCGCGTGCTGGTTGCAGCTTCCCGGTGAAACTCTGATCCATGAAGATTCCTTGCCGTCGAGGAGAAGGGAGGGCGGACCCATCACCTGTCTGATCGAAACGGGACGGGTGTCGGATTGTTATCTGGCCCTGAAGAATTCCGAAGGGCTGGATATTATCCCGGGCGATTTCTGCATGTATGGGGAAAATCCCCTAATGATTCCGAATCTGCTACCGGGGATCTACTATCTTCGCGTTATGCCCCTCCATCGCCGGCAAACATGGCGCGGGCAATGGTACAAAGGAGCGGATAGTATCGAGAAGGCTACACCTATTCGGGTTGGGAGATCGGATGAACCTGTCCGCATCGTGATTGACCTATCGAAAGGAACGCTGGTCTGCAAACCGCCTACCGGACCAGGGATTTGAGGGCGCCCCAGGTGTCGGGCTTCACCGGCGTCGGCATATCAATAAGGAAAAGACCCATCCCGAGGCTGGCGGTCGGCCCAAAAACAAGACTGGGATCCTGCCAGCCATTCGGCGGTCCATATTCCGGCGCGATATTGGTCCATGGGTTTCCATTCGGTCCATTTGAATCGACTGCAATATAGATCTGTGCGGCTTCGTACATCCAGGGACCCCAAAATCCAATGGTGAACTCATCATGAACGAAGAAGGGCAGTGGGAGATTGTGTTGGCTGATTTCCGGCCACATGGCCGGCGCCTCAATCACAACTTCATATCCAACGGTCAGAACATTCCCGGGTTCCCGGGAGACACCCCCATCCCAGATATAGACATCTATCGGCTGGCCATAGAATCCGCCTGTTTGAGTCAGCCAAAGAACCACGCATTCGATCTGGCCGGAGCCCATATCAAAACCTTCACCGAAAGCGCCATAATAGGGTGGTTGATAGCCGCCATAAGCCCAAATATAGCCATTCTCGAAGCTATCATCGTGATTGTAAATCAAGGTTCCATTACAATCCCGTCCCTGATATGTGGCGAGTGTCGCTGTGGCGGGTCCTAGGATATCAACGGAATCGAAGGGATCGATGGGATCGGCATGCGCGGGAAGATAAAGAGCGATTGAACAAAGCAGTAAAATGAAAATGCCTGAGGTTCTCACTCGCTATTCCCTTTTCCAAACAGGGTCCTTGCTTGGAATTCTTGAGATTTTGAGCCAACTGTCAGGTCAGACCTCTCGCTACGCAGTAGTATACATCCGGCACGGCACTATGACTAAGGATTTATCACCCTTGAATATATGCTAATGTTGGGTATTAGGACTCTGTGTTGAAGAGTGTGAATTAGGACGATCTACGGCAAACAACTCTGCTGAAATCGTGGCGCATGCTTCAACAATGATTACACTGAAAGCTATAATTGACAGGTGTTTTGATACAGATCTTTGACATTAATGGCCGATTGATCCGAACATTGGTAGAGGGATCGATTCCGGCGGGTGAGCACAGTGTGCGTTGGGACGGCCGTGGTGACGGCGGCCAGATGGTGGGTGCAGGTGTTTACTTCTGCACCTCCAAAGCGAAGGCCGGCGGCAATCACGGAAGTTGCTTATGACCAGATAACCGGGTATTGTTAACTTCCGTTTTCAGCCTTCTACTTCAGAAGAAGCACTTTCTTTGAATCCTGAATGTTATGAACTGATACAGGGGCAAGACCTCTCGCCGCCAAATAGTAAACACCAGACGCAACGGAATTGCCCCGAATATCACGGCCATCCCAAACAAACGGGTGAGTCCCGGATGCGCAATCATCAAAGTGCTGGACCAAACGCCCGGAAAGATCATAAATACCGACCTCGACAAGATCCAATCCGTTGGCATCCAGAAGGAAGCGCATCGCTCCACCTGAAGAACCTATTCTGGCGGGTTGGGCGGAGGAAAATATGATACGAATTGATGGACTTGAAATTCGACCGGTATCTATGCCCGGAGCAGGAACATCGCTTGGATCCGGATCCCAGACTTCAAAGAGAACACCACCCTCTTCCGCATCATTGCCTCCAACAAATATTTTGCGCTGCCAGGGATCGGCGGCGCAGCCATTAACCGGCGCCGGCAGCAGGATTTGATCTTCTATGGTGTGATTAGGTCCGATCGCGACCAGCCAGGACCCGGCGGTAACATAGGCGCGCTGGAGCTTTTCATTCACGGTAATGGCTGAAGGATAACCGGGGAGATTGATCGCGGCGACAATATCATGCGTCGCTCCGTCGACGACCCAAACAACATCGCAATTCAATGCGACAACATAAATCAGGTTGCGCATCTCATTGACGGCGATTTGGTTTATTTCACAAAAGCCATGAAGAGTCACACAATCGATGACATGGTGCGTCGTACCGTCCAGAACCCATAGCCAAGCCCACCATGTTGTCACATAAATTCTATTCGTTGTTTCGTTAATGGCAACATCATTGGCCACATACCCCTCGTCAAAGGGCACCGTATCGATAACACGGCCAGAATCGGCATCATAGACCGACATGTCGCAACTGACATTGTTTGTCACATAGACCCGATTGATGTCTTCCCGTATCGCCACACCAAATGGTTCATCTCCGACCGCGATGGCGTCTAAAGGAAGACCCGTAGCCCAATCCATAAGAATCAATTCGTCCTGCTGTTTCACGGCGGCGACCGTTATCCCGTCGGTAAGCCGGGTCGCGATATCGCTGGGAGCATAACCGGGTTCAAGAACCCTGATAAGCGAACCGCTTGCTGGATCGACATGCAGGATTTCATTTCCAAAATGATCGGCGACAAGAACTGTATGATCATTGGAAAGATTATCGTTCAACGGCAATCCTAACGTTACGGAACCGGGATGAACCTGGAAGCGAATTGTCGCCTTCTCCCGGGGTTCGCTTGTATTGAAGACGGTCATGTCATCGCTGTCGATATTGGTCACGAAGACGCGACCCAAAACAGGATCGACGGCTATACCTCCATAGGGGCACAGTCCCACCGAAACCGTTCCCTCCACGGATCCCATTGATGGCAGGATGGAAACATCGTAGCTTTCACTATTCGCTACATAAATCGTGTGGGTCAGCAGATCCACGGCAAGATGCCGCGGTTTCTCTCCGACCGGCTGAGTTGCAATGACGGTATTCGTCGCGCCATTGATAACGGAGATGGCGTTATCATCTCGATCAGCAGTATATATCAGGTTGAGATCCGGATCCGCGGCGATTCCTTCGGGATAAGATCCCACCGGTATCGTCGCAATCACAGCATCGGTCATGGCGTTGATAACACTGACCGTATGATCGCTGAGATTAGCGACATAAACACGATGCGTTGACTCAATGACACAGATATCCCAAGGATAATTTCCGACACTTATCGTTGTCAGCAGGGATCCATCTTCAGCATCCAAAACCCAAACGCGCGCATTCGCCTTATCAACTACATAAAGTTTACTCTGGGCCGCAACGGGGCTGTAAACGCAAAGATCCATCGGTGAGCCGTCGAGAGGGATATGATGAATTTCCTCAAGCAGCTCTGTGTCGACAATCGATACGGAGCCGCCATAATTCGCTATATAGACTTTATCTCCGGCCGGGGCGGCCTCGATTCCGTGCGGAAACAGACCCGTGATGGGCACTCCGGCAATCACCGAATCACTCAGGGCGTCGATCACCATCAGCGCATTCGCGCCATGAATGCAGGCGACATAGATCCGATGATCAGAGGGAGAGGCGGCGACGCCCCAGGGTTCATATCCGCTGTCCGGATCGTTCAACGGTATTTGATTCAGCAGAATCATTTCGGCGCGCAGATTATTCGCCGGCAGAAATCCTGTCGACAAAAACAGGATCGCCAGTAAGTAGGTCAGGTTACGGTGCATGACAGTTGACTCCCAGGATACCATCGCATTTCACTGACAACAGTATAGCATCCAGGGCGGGGATTGTCCAGAATAATGGATTGGAGATCTATCGCATATTGTTCATAAAGATAAAATCGTTTTTTTTGATGCCGCCGTCTCTCTATTTTCCACCCTTCTCTTCATCCGTAAGACGGATTGTCGTATCCCCGACTGTTATGAGGATCTCTTCATCTTCTTCGACCACCGTGACCTCCACATGACTCATTCCCCGGACTTCAATTCCCGTATTCCCCAAAGTCCCCGCATAGCGAAGATGGGTACCATAGAAACTCGGCGGCACAACGACGACGGAGCCCGAATCGTCTCCATTGACTTCAATGCCTGATGAACCGAAGACTCTGGCTCGCGAGGGCATCACCGCGGCAAAACTAGCTGAATAGGTGCCTCCTTCTCTTTGAAATGACCACTTCACGACCTCCCCGGCCTTCAATTGAGAGAAGGCTCGCGCGCCCTCAATCGTATCGAGCCTGAGATCATTGATGTGGGTCAGGACATCCCCCCGTTTCAATCCCGCTTTATCCGCCGGGCTGTCAGGGTCCACCGAATAAATCTCAGGTGGTGATTTAAACCGCCAATCATAGCGTTCCGTTTCTTCATTCCACTTGGAACCCTCTATTTCACAATTGAGACCGATGCCAAGCCAGCCCGAAGGAAAAGCAGCAATAGGAAGCCCTGGAAGATCCGGGATCCTGGGAATATCCGGCAGAGGAGGCATGTCGGGCATGTCAGGCATGTCAGGCATGTCGGGCAATGGCGGAATATCAGGGAGATCCAGCCGCTGAAAATCATGAATCGCACTTCCTGGATAAATCATACTCCAGCTATCATGAAGAGCCTGTATCTCTCCCGGCACATGCGCCGCCGGGACAATCTTTACCAGAAGCTCTTGTCCATCCCGGCGGATGGTTACATTGAGAGGTTCTCCGATGGGAGGATTGGAGAACAACAACCCTCCTTTTTTTGTCGTAATTAAACAATCATCAATGGCGACGAGCACATCGTTTTTCTTTAGAATTCCAAATGAGGGACCCTCGCCGGCCAGCACCTGGATCTTGGGCTCAGATGTAAAGCGGTATATGGCTGCGCCATCAGGATGAAGAGTCATCGTACCATTGAACTCCAGGCTCGTGATGCCAAGGGATCCAATGGCGTGTCTACCGTCGATGATTTCCGGCGCATCTGTGCCGGCATGGGCGGCGTCGAGAGCAAGCGCGGCATGGGCATGGGGGGCCGAGGGCAGGAGCATGACGACCGCCATCACAACTCCCCACCCGCCTTTTCCCCGAGTCGATGAATTCCACTGCATGGTGTGACTCCTTTAACAATTCTCAGAACCATCTCTTGCAGCAAAGCTGCTGACAATTCGCGCAACCACCCTTGCCGTTAAAACCACGCCACTCGATACAGCTCTTTGCCATTTGTATTCCCGGGCCGCCATGATCCCGTGCCATCCATGGCGCGAAGGATATTGCCGGTGACGGGATCATCGGGGAAAAGATTGACCATTTCTTCCGCCGCTGCATAGAGGGTCGTCAACGCAACCTCACGGCCCTGGTTCCTGGTCTCGGAATCTTGATCGCCGGCTTGGTGAATCAATTGCGCCAAGGCGCTGAGATAGGCTGTCCCCGATTTCTGCACTTCCATCGCGAGACGCAGATTATCATGCTCGTGCATCGCCAACATGACCCGTTCGGTTTGTTTCGAGCCGGTCCACTGTCCCATCGCATAGCTACCGATGATGAGAGCCATGACCGCAATCGCCGCTATCGCCATCCACACCGGTGTCAGAGTAACACCGCCCCGGAAACCGCTCCTCAGAAGGCCCCGCGATTTGAGATCCCGCACAACCCGCGCTTCCAGGAGGTCGCTGGGCCGGCGTTCGCGTGGCAAAGATTCAAACGCTATTTTCTCTTCTGGGGTCAGATCGTCGTTAGGCATCTTTTTTCTCCTCGAAGGCCGACAACCGTTGTCGCAAAGTCCGGCGGGCGCTGAATAATTGACTTTTGGATGTCCCGACGGAGATCCCAAGATGAGCAGCGATCTCCGCATGCTTCATCCCTTCGATTTCATATAAAACCAGGATCTGCCGGCATCCGGCTGGTAGTTCCGCAATCGCCCCTTCCAGATCGATCCTCTCGGCAATCATGTCCACCCTGGCCGGGGGATCGGGAGGATCCTCCCACAGCGCCTCGGGGCTCCGGGATCGGCGACGGAAAAGGTCCCGGGTGACATTCAATCCAATCGCCCGCAGCCAGGTTGAGAATGCTGACTCCCAGCGGAATCGCTCCAAGCGCTCACACGCCCTCATCCAGGTCTCCTGAACAACATCCTCGGCATCCGACTCAACGCCCCCCACCAGCCGAAGGACCAACTGGTAGAGCCGGGGTGTATGCCGGTGGTAGAGAAGACGGAAGGCGCTCTCCTCTCGCCGCTCCAGGATGGCTGCCGCCAAACTCCTGTCGCTCTCGTTCTCCGGGGCGTTGTGGGTCATCTCATTCCTTAGTCGCTGGAATGGGGCAAAGGGTTGGGAAATTTGCGCTGAACACCGAGATTATTATCCTACGGCTGGAGGCCGCGTCCAATCCCAACCCCCATTACAGTCTCATGTGCGGATTCGCAGATTGGGGGCTGGGATAGGAGCGTATGAATTTAGTTCGCACTTGTCATGGCAATGCGGAATCCCAGGCGAAAGTTGTTTGTCTGAGGCGCCCAGTGATTCCGATCCGCGCAACGCATTTCCAAGTGTCCGTCATTGTACCACGAGCCCCCTCGGACGACATGTTCCGTCCCCTCGGCAGGTCCGGCTGGATCCACTTCCGGTTCTGTTCCAAGATCGCAGAGGTACCAATCATTACACCATTCCCGTACATTTCCCCCCATATCGGAAAGACCCATTCCGGCTGGGGCATCCGGATAAGCTCCAACCGCCGTGGTCCAGCCTATACACATGGGATCGGGATCGTGGTTGGCATCATCGCATTCTGGAACATCATTGCCCCACGGATACATTCTCTCGTCATTATATTGACAGGCATATTCCATTTCAGCATCTGTCGGCAACCGAAAACCGGCCGCGCTGTAGGGATCTCCTCCATTACATGACCAATCACCGGTATGTTCATAAGCGCGGGGTAGTCCGGCTTTCAAACTTAGCCAATCGCAGAATCTCACAGCGCCGTACCAGGTCACCATTTTGACCGGATGCTCGGGATTAATGCCATGCCCGGCATCCCGAAGAAAGAATTCGCCGGCGGCAAACCCAATTTCACTATCTCCGCCTCCAACATTTAGTAGCGAGACTGTACTGCCATCGAGATTATCCATGACGGAAGACGTTGTTGCAGTTACGTATCCATTGTCATAAGCCCACTGCACCGCTTCCAGATACTCCTGATTCGTGACCTCATGCTGCCCGAGGAAAAAATTCCGGGTCAATGTCACTTCGCGCTGATCAACGCCGCAGGCGGAGACGCCATCGCCCATGGTAAATATGCCGCCGGACACTGCGACCATGCCATCAGGGAGATCCATCGTAAAAGTCAGATTGATAACCTCGGATAATGGAAAACTCTGATCACCACCATCGGTATGAACCACCAAATTGCGGTTGACATCATATTCGGCTGATGATGAGCCGGCCATCATCATTGCTATCAAGCCAAACAGTACAATACCCGCCATTAGATTTGCTTTGTATTTCATTATGCTCTCCTTTGTCGATTCAATGGGTTATTGGCTGATAAGTACCAATCGCCTTGATTCAGTATTTGTAGATGTTTCCAGGCGATAAAAATAAACGCCTGATGAGACCCGCTCACCGCTCTGATCACATCCATCCCATTGCGTCTGATGCACACCTGCTGGTTCTTGACCATGCACCAAGGTTTTGATCTTGCGGCCCGTGACCGAGTAAATACTGAGATCCGTCAAACCATCCTGCGGAATTGAATAGGCGATAGTCGTTGCATTGATAAAGGGATTGGGGCGATTCGCCAGGAGTATGACGCCGGGAAAATCGGGTACGGGGATGTCATGTTCAGGAAGACCCGATGGCATCAGCCACCTCACCCAAATTTCTTGAACAGAACCCAGAGAGCGCTCATTCAGCCAGCCGTCCCATCCGTTGATGGTCATGGCATCACCTGAAAATGTAATATTTTCAATCTCGTCTATGAGGAACTGGTGTGCCGGATGTCCACCGGGCTCAATCACAAGAACCGGCGCATCGGCATTTGCTGCCACTGAAAAAAACAAACCGGCAAGAATGAGAAAACTTGGAAGCATCCATGGCCGGTATGTATGACGTCTCGTTGTCATGTTTCCCTCCCCTTTCGTTATGGCCGGCATCCCGGCCTGTTCCCGAAGGGAGCAGGGCAAGACATGTGCCAGCTCAGAATGACTCAAGCTGGCTCCAAGAAAATGCAGCAATGCTTAGTCAATCGATAGGTTACCTGTTCAGACCCCGGCTATCGGATGGGTCGCCCCGCAGAAAAGCGCAACGTCGATGTTACAAAGGAAACCGAGGTAGAGCGTAATGGCTTGGAACAGATAAGGATAAGACTGCCACATGGCTGCGGCGTCTCCGACCTGACCCCTGTCCAATTCCAGCTTGGTGCTTGTAAGGACCTGTCTCTCGTTGCTAGAATTAGATCCGTGACAGAACATCGAATTCTACTTCAGCGAACGATACAGAGAGAAAAGTGCATCCACGCTCAATTCAAATTCATTGTGGCTATTTCCTGATAATTTGTGCTTTTCTCGGCGCCTACCCGGTATCTGCTGTTGTAGGATCCTTCCGGCTGGAACCTGTTTGGGAATCTAAAATCCCCGCGTCATTTCCTTATTCGATTTGGACCATCGCCGATGTGCAGGGAGATGGGTCGGAGGAAATCACCCTCGCACTTGATAATCACACCCTTCAGACCAGGGCCTTCACAGGCGGCGCCTGGCGGGTTCTGAGCCAAGTGAATCTACGGGCTCCCTGGACATTCACCCCGTATACAACATTCTGTCCCTGTGGCGACCTTGATGGAGATGGGGTGATCGACCTGGCTGTGAGTCAATCCCATGACGATACGACACGGGTCGTCATCATCGGACCCAGGAATCCAATCCAACTACGCCATCACTTTATTCCAGACGCCAATGGGGATGGCATTCATGATTCAAGGATCTATCCCATTCGCGCCATCGATATTCCAGAACTCGGAACGATCGCGCTGATAACAGCCTATGCTTCAGGCAAGGACCTTCAATATCGTGGAGTCATTGCCTACTCATTGCAGACCGGAGAGGAGCTCTGGCATTTCGATACTGGTTCCAATCCTTACGCCAACAGCTTCCGCTTCTATGATTTAGATGGAAAACCGGGCGATGAAATTATTTTCACCATGCCCTCTCCTAATAATGGATCCAAGGCGGGGCCGACAGACGACCAGCACGCATGGCTTGTGGTGTTGAGCGATACGGGCGAACTGCTGTGGTTGCGAAGACTGGGAGGGTATTTTTGCAATCCGGTATGGGCCGAAATTCTTGAGCTGCCGGGAGAGCCCCCCTCTGTTATAACCTGTGCACGGAACAACCGCACGGATGAGGAAAAGCGCTCGCGGGAATTGCCCGATTCAATCCGAGTCTGGAATGGACGCTCAGGAGAGCTTATTCAGACAATTGTCGAATCACGTTCCGTCACCAACCTTGTACGATTGGACCATTGGCGAATCGCCATCGGGCATGTCGACGGCCTTGTTTCGGTGCTGGGAATAGAACCCGGAGGAGTTTTATTCAGAACACAACGCAAACAATTGGCGCCAAGGACCACGATTCTGGGCGTGATAGATTTCGATGGCAATGGAGTTTCTGAAATCGTCTGCTACCACAATAATCCAAAACTTCAAGTTTCTATTCTCAATGACCGGCTTGGTATTCTCGCTCGTCACGACTTCGGTGTCTCTGACAGACTGTCGCTGTTCTCCTCATTGCGGAGAGCCGGCAATCCTCCTCTTTTCATGACGGCGTCATTGAGCTCCCGCTCAACGTTCGTCGTGCAACCCCTTCCCTGGTGGGAAAAAAGAAATGCGGCCATCGGCGCGTTTAGTCTTGTCGCGATGCTTTTGAGTCTGTTGATTGTGATCCGAGTACGGCGATCGATGAACAATAAACTGCGGATCGAAACTGAACGGCCTCTATCGTCGTCGGGTGATATGAAGCACCTCAGGAAGGCCTTGTTAATGGCATCTGAAGTCACATCCCACGGCAGGCTGGCGGCAACTCATGTTGTGGAGAGAATACTCTGGCTCCTGGAGGCGATCGGTTCACAACCGCAAGCAACACCGGAATCCATCACCCGCCTTGAATCGGCAGTGAAAAATTTCCAGGATGTGACGACACCTCAGATCAAAAATATTCTTGCCCTTTGCTCAGCCCTCCAGGTTGAACCATCCTGCATTCAAGAGATCGCGGCGGATATAGCCGAATTAAGAATACAACTGGACAAGTTGAGACGTTCGAATTGGTCCCCATCCTCGGTATATCAATCACTCCCTCAAATCCGGCAAAATGCCAATCGGCTTGTATCCGGCATGCAAGAGATCCGATCCGTGGCCAAAAAATATGTAACAGTTCCTCTGAAACCGGAAATCGAGAGGGCCTGTGCGGCCATCATCGATCCAATGGAAAATATTCAGGCCACGATTGAGGTCCGGATGGAGCCCGGAATAGGCGACACTTTTGTGCGGGCCAGCAAGGATGATCTCGCTTTTATTTTGGAGAATCTTCTATCGAATGCCCTCCGTGCTATTGAACAGACGCCATTAAAACAAATCAGCATCGCAACATCGCTGAACGGAAGATATGCCTGCATCGAGATTTCCGATACCGGCATTGGAATTCCCCCGGAAGACGCCGAGCGCATTTTCAATTTCGGAGTCAGCAATAGGGAATCCGGGGGAACCGGGCTCCATGCATCCCGTCGATTGCTGGATGAATTGGGCGGAGAGCTGCATTTGAAGGAGAGTCGGCCCGGCCTTGGGACAACAATGGAATTGCGTCTCCTCATTGAATCGGTTGAGAACCCGCGAGGCGGCAGATCACAGGAGTAGAATGAAATGGCAAACCCACAAGAAGCTGATAAGCGGCCGAAGATTCTGCTGATCGATGATGAGGAGGAATTCTGCAAGGATCTGATTACCATGCTCGCTCCCCATTTCAATGTGAACTTCGTTCAGGATGAGAATCGCGGAATGACCTCCATGAGAGATTTGCTTCCCGACGCGATTTTGCTCGATGTTGATTTAGGAAAGGGGCGCAGCGGACTTGATGTGCTTCTCGAGATCCGCAAGATGCCGGCCCCACCGCCTGTTCTTATGCTGACCGGGGATAAGCGGATTGATACGGCCGTGCAGGCCATCCGCCGGGGGGCCTATGACTATATTATAAAGCCGCCGAATTTGGAGGAAATGACCCGCACCCTCCTCCGCGCCCTGGCTGAATCCGCGATGAAACGTAAAATTGAATCGCTGCAATCTGAACTCGCTGAGTTGCGAGGCGATCTCATTGTTGAAGACAAGCGAATGCTCGATGTATTGAGGCAGGTGGAAAAGGTCGGTCCCACCGATGCAACCGTTCTCATCACCGGTGAATCCGGCACAGGCAAGGAAATCATCGCTCGGCGGATTCATCAGCTCAGTCCGCGATCCCATGGTCCTTTTGTCGGCGTCAACTGCGCGGCCATCCCCTCCAACCTCATGGAGAGCGCTCTGTTCGGACATGAGAAGGGCGCTTTCACGGATGCAGGAAGTCTGCATAGAGGGCATTTTGAACTCGCCAACAGAGGAACGCTCTTCCTGGATGAGTTGGGGGACAGCCCGGCGGAACTTCAGGTGAAACTCCTCCGCGTTCTCCAAGAGCGGGTCTTCTCGCGCCTGGGCAGCGAAACGAGGATCGGCGTCGATGTACGCATCTTGGCGGCCACAAGCAAAGATGTGGAAAAGCAGGTGGCCGCAGGCCGACTGCGCGAGGAACTCTACTACCGACTCAATGTTTTTAGAATCCATATCCCACCGCTGCGGGACCGGCGTGCGGATATCCTCCCCATCGCTCTCCATTACATAGCAAAATATGGACGCCAATATGGAAGGCCGGCGCGGGGTCTGACCCCGGCCGCACGCGAGGTGCTCACGCAACAGCCCTGGCCCGGCAATGTCCGGGAGCTGCAGAATTCACTCCAGCGAGCGGTTATCCAATGTGAAGATCATGAGATCGATCTCCATGATATTTTTGGGTCCCCCTATGGTATGGAAGATCTATCCATTCCCTATGATCACGCCAAAGAACGAGTCCTCCAGCAATTCAAAATACAATATCTCACCGCCCGTCTTCGCGAGACCGATGGAAAGGTGACTCTAGCCGCCGAAAAGAGCGGCCTGAAACGACAGAGCTTCCAGCGCATGGTCCAGGAATGCGGTCTGGATCCTAATGATTTTCACCCAGATCCGCGGAACTGAAGGACTCGCCTGAGGATTTTCGGACTCCAACCTGTCTGTGTTTCCTCGCCACGCAGAAGTGGCGTCATTAATCCCTTGTCACCTTGCGCGTTAGGCGCTCATTTCGATTGTCTCCGCAACGATAATGTTGCCACCACAATGCCACGATCTTCCTGTCTTCCGATGTCACACTCTATTTGACATAGAGATACAAAGAGTTACCCCAAAACGTCTTCTTTTACAATGTAGACGGGTCCGGCATGGAGTTTGCAATAACAAATGCGCGGATGACCTTGGCCGGTAAATTTCAGAAATTATAATGAGGGAAGGCAGTCCAATGAAACAACCTTCGAAGAATAGGACCATCCTGATCCTGGAAACGGATCCCGATTTTGCCAAGGACATGGCCGCCATTCTCAGGAGGGATTTTCTCATCCATGTCATTACGAATCCCAGGGAGCTGATCGAGGAGGACGGATCAAGACAGATTGATTTGATGGTCGCGGCATTGGACTTTCCTGGTCTGGTACAGGCGATTTGTTTCAAACAGGCGGAGGAATCATCACCGTTGGATAAGTTGCTCCATCAATTGATCAATCAAAATACACCCGTGCTCATTCTGGGATCTGAAGGATTGAAAGATCCGCGACCCTCGCGTTTTGAGGGCACCAATCGCTATCCGGATCCTGTCCGCCTCATGACAAAAATCCGCAGTCTCTTTAATCCGCCGGCAACGACATTGCCGGAAGGGGCGAATGCAGAATCGGCCCCCCCACCTCATTCATAGGCTGCCTGGGATATCTGGAATTTCTTCGTCATATACCCGGCAATAAGGTTATAGATGAAATGGACGGCCATCGCGGTGTACAGATTGCCGGAGAGCCGCACAAGAATATGCAGGCATAGAGCAAACCCAATGATGATGAGGGCGCTTCGGACACCCTGCGTCATGTGCGAGACGGCAAAAATCAGCGAGCAAAGCACTATCGACAAACTCCAAGGAACCAGCCGGCGCGAAAGCAAGCTGACCAGAACGCCCCTATAGGCCACTTCCTCGCAGATGGCGGCCAAGAGACACAAAAGACCCCAGAGAAGTATTTCAAAGGGAGTGGCCGGTAGAAAATAAAGGAGATTCCTCTTTCGGAACTCCGGCTGAATATCCCAGCAGGGTCGAATCGACAGCCACCAAACGGCAAGGATAAGGACGCCGGCAGCGATACTCACAGCATCGAAAGAGGGCTCCGGCCAGAGGGCGATATGATTTTTGGCAGCCGCTTTGACAGCCAACAAGCCCAAGGCGAGTTGCAGGGTCATCGCCTGCAGAAAGAAAATTTTGCGGAGAGGCAGCCGGCCGTTCTTCTTGAGCTGCCGATCGCTCGATAGGGCGAGATAAGGGATGAGGATAAGAACAAAGAATAAAAATAAGATGGTGGCAAGATTCATTGGGTTCCTGCTTTATGGCTCGGCTCTCTCTGCAGCTGGATGTCATCAGCACTGAGACATTTACCGACATTATGACCATCGCGGAATCCGGATGAAATTGAAATTGCAGGATTCAGGATTGAAACACAGGTTAAAACAGCGAGAGCATCACCCCAGTGTCGGATCGAAGCCGGTGCTTGTGATTTCCCACTGGCCTGCATAGAACTTCACGGGATCGTCGGGATTTCGCTGCCTGGCAATCCGGATGCGTCCCTCGTGCAACGCGGTGTGATGCTGCCTGCAGAGTGTGATGAGGTTCGCCTGCGAATGCTCTCCACCCGCCCACCAGGGATCATGGTGGTGCAGATCCAGCCAAAGGCGATTCCGGCACCCAGGAACACGGCACTGCCTTCCATCCCTCCACAGAACCGCACGGCGGGTTGCCGCGGGGATTGTGCGTCCTTGATCGGAGACTTCGATGGTCCCGTCGTCAAGATGCCGCGCCATGATAATGGAGGCATCGCACATCAATTGATCAACCTTTTCCGGGGAGACCCAACCTTTTCCACACTCCGTTTGAACCTCCCCGGCCGGAGGCAACACTTTTGTTTCCGCGGAAACATTTTTCGACGATCCTTCTCCGACATCCCCGCATCCCTTGCCCACATGGACCACGACCTGGAAATGATCGGCCGTGCGGGTCTCGTCAAACTCCGTGTTCAACATTTCCGCGGCCATATAGAGCAGCGCCTCTGAAGGCGGAACAGAGCCCCCCGCCACGCGGCGGATCTTTTCAATCGCCTGATGAATCATCTCCATCTCTTCGGCCGGAAGCTCAATGATGAGCCGGGTCATCTCCCGGTCCATCGGCTTCATATGAAAGAAGCGGTGCGTCCCCCTGTCGCCCTTTCGACTCCGGGCCACTTCCCACTCCAACTCCCGGGCCGTGAGCTCCAGCGCCTTATTGATCCATTCCTGTTCATTTTCCACGGTCGCCACCCTTGTAACGGCGCGGACCTTTGCGTAACTCAACTGTCCGTTTCTCAACACCTCTTCGAGACGCGACAATTCCCCCAGGGCCCGCGACACCCTCATCCGCTCTCTGGCGGCGACATCATCCACACCGAGAACCAGAGCCACATAGTCATTCATCGTGCAGCAACCAAAGCGCTCATGGCCGCGCACACGATCCATCTCGCGAAAAAGCCGCATCAATTCGGCATCGCCCCGCCGCGTGGCCTGAATCAAGCGCTGGATCGAGATGTGCAGATCCTGCACCTGTTTTGAGGAAGGGTCCTCACCCTCCACTGTCATCATGACGACATTGTTTTCCATGCAGGAATAATTGTGCAAGGAGTGTGCCGTCTGGCCGGCCTGGCGGTTCAGAAAACATCTATAGGCAAGATCTGCCAGGGTGTGATAGACTTTTCCAACGTTCTGTTAGTCGAGGCAAAGAGGCCGAAGCGCAACTCATGACCAGGCAGAATTCCCATCAGACAATGTCGACATATCTCGCCATCATGATTCTTCTGATAGGTCCCATAGCTTCAGCTCAACGGATCTACCCATGGGGAGATGAAGCGACGGGAGAGAACATCGCTCTCTCCCGGCATTTCTCTGCGTTGACATGAGGCCTGGCCGGGGACCGTTTTGCTGGAATCAGCAGAAGCGATCATTCCCCAATATATTTACTAATTTCTGAAATCTTCTCGATTGTTCTTTCTAGCTGATAGAGTGGCTCAAACGTGGACTCCTCGCTATAAAGGTGGGTTATTGTCTTCGAGGCGCCGTTGGAAAATTCAACGGACGTGATGCATGAGGGACAATCGTCAATGAGAGCATCATATCTGTCGTCCATTTCCAGATAGCCGGCTTTATGAAGAGCATGCGCCATCAGGGCGAGCTGCCCATATGAGACCAACCATCTGTGCTTGCCTCTCTTTTCCACAAAATCGATTCCATGATAGTGAACTTCTCCCGAATCCTTGATCTCGGCTTCATAAACCGGAGAGCTTCCAAGACTCGGCGTCCGCTGAATTCTTAGTTTTTTGAGCCTGTGCATTTTGTCTAAATTCCCTCCCCAAAATAGTTAGACGCACATGATGCCTCTAGCGGGGCAAGGACGGAACATTCGCCCTCATCACAACTATCGCTCTCTCCATGCTCCCCAGCGGCCAAACAATCGCCAGCCCTCACCCCGCTTGACTCACCGGCTATATTCTTTAAAGCCAGCAGCGTGCCACTTCGGGAGCAGAGGCCAACTTGTTGGTCGCAGGAGGGTTTGAGCTGAGCGCATTATTCTAAGAGGAGGGGATTTCAACCTCGATTGATATGAGTGAAACCCAGATTGAAACTCTGATCGCATCAATGGCAGGATCACCCCAGCATGATGCCCCGGTATGATGACGGAGGCATCGGCGATGTTTCCGCGGAAACATTTTTCGAAGACCCTTCACCGGCATCCGCTCTCCGGCGGCGACATCATCCACACCGAGCCCCAGAGCTACATGATAGATCCGTATTGTTGGATCAGGTTTTGCACACGGGAAAACAGACGAATTCTGTCCGGCCGGCTGAGACCTGATGTCAAATGAGAGGCTATTGAGATGCGCAGCGGCCTTGATATCACAGAATTCGAGATTCCGCAGCTTGCGAGGACCTTATCGCAAGGATGATAATTTATTGCAAGACTATGGCTTGCGAGGTTTCCACATGTGGCCATTGTTGCAATGGTACCATATATGGTACCATAAGGTTAAGATATTCGCATGAATCGCCGATTGAAACTATTGGAGAAAGCTCTGAACGATCCGGGCTCTCTGCGATTCCAGGAAGCCCGTCGGCTGGCGGAGAATTTTGGATTTGAACTTAGGCGAGTCCGAGGAAGCCACCATATCTTTACAAGAGACGGCTTTGATGGAGTACTAAACTTACAAATTGATAAGGGTCTGGCCAAGGACTATCAGGTCAGACAATTGCTCGCTGCCTTGCGCGATTTGAATTTGATTCAAGAGGAACCCGATACAAATGAATGAATATAGCATGCGGATATTTTGGAGCGAACCCGATGCAATGTTTGTTGCGGTGTGTCCGGAGTTTGAAACCCTCTCGGCTCTCGGCGCAACTCAGGAGGAAGCATCGAGGGAACTGAGAGTCGCCATTGACTTGGCCATTGAAATTTACCAGGAAGACGGCAAGCGTCTTCCAAAACCGATGAAAGCCGAAGCCTACAGCGGTCAATTCAGGGCCAGATTACCCAAATCACTGCATTCATGGCTGGCCGAATGCGCCAAGCTGGAGGGCGTTTCATTGAATACCATGCTGATAATGGCCGTCATGTCGGCAAAGACACAGAGCGCCGGCTATCACCATAGCGAGGAGCAGCCGGAACCCAGGCCCGGCCTTTTGACAACAGACAGGTCGGGAGTCGATTCGGAAACGCTCGTCACATCTGAGTCCAGATTCCAATACGGCCCGGCCAAAAACGTTAAGACCAATCACCTCTCGCTGGTGGCACGCGTGAACTAGGGACACGAGGAAATCATGGCGAAATTGCTGTGGGCTGTGCCCTGTCAAAAAATCATAACTGATCAGCAGACAAATGCCGTCAGCCATATCGAGGTCGTTGAGGCATTTCTTGCTCCCGAATTCCCCATAACGATTATTCCCATGCAGATCTCGACTCTGTGGCTGCAAGAAGAGATCAATGAGATTCTGGCAATGCGCCTGAGAATGCGCAATCCGCAAGGGAAACTGATTCTGGAATTCGAGTCTCCGAAGCAAATGAAACTCACCAAGAAGCGCCATCGCGTCAATGTCAGTTTCAGCAATATCACGCTTGATATTCCCGGTGAATACACTCTGATAATCGAGCAGAAGAAGAGCGGCAAGTGGCGCAAGGAAAGCACTCTGCCGGTGGATTTTAATCTCATGAAGTCGCAGAAAAAGTAATCTGCCTTGGGGTCGGACGTTCGATAATGGGGCGGGTCATCTCCCGGGCCGCGAGACTGTCATCATGACGACATTGTTTTTCATGCCAGGAATATTGTGCAAGGAGTGTGCCGTCTGGTTTTGACGACAGGTCGGTTTCGCCCAAAGGTTGGCGCACTTTCTGCTTGAAAAGAACCTGCAGACCGGGATGTTGACAATTCAACGCATATGGACTAAGCTCTAAGAGTCTAAAAACAGCCCGATCTATTCGTTATCTATCCAAGAGTCTTGGTTCCTCCAAGACCACGAATGATCGGGCTAACTTATTTGGGAATATTTATGCGAGATGGGAAATACGCCATACTGTTGGACGGCGGTTTCGTAATCAAGAAATTCCAATCCCAGAGTGGAAAATTCCCAATTGCTGAAGATGTCGTAAAGTTTTGTTCCGGTATTCGGGAAAATCCGCGCCTGCGTGACCTTCAGCTGCTTAGAATCTATTTCTATCATGCCTTACCCTCAACTGAAACCCTTGTAAATCCAATAGATGGGAGATCTATCAATTTTAGTACAACAACCCTCTACCGTGAATCACGGCGCTTGCTTGATACGCTTGAACTGGAAGATTCAGCCGGATTGGCTGAAACCGGATGTTAAGCAGAAGGGAGTTGATTTACGCATAGGGCTTGATATTGCAAGACTCTCCCTGCTGCACCTTGTCGATGTCATTGTTGTCGTAACCGGTGATAGCGATATGGTGCCCGCGTTCAAGTTTGCCAGACGAGAAGGCCTTAGAATCTACTTAGACCACATGAAACATGGGGTGCGCCGCGAGCTAAAGGCACACGCGGACTTAGTACTCTAAAAGTTCGCACCGTCACTAGTTCGACATTGCTTTTCATGAAGGGCTGAGGATAGGACCTGCGCCGCGGTTATTGGACTTCGAATAATCTGATGTGAAATACTTTTGTTTCTTGAAAGCGGATGCTGCTAAGGGAGGAATTATAAAATAAGGTTATGTTAATACTCTCAAAGGCGCGTTCTCAGACAGAGAGAACGGCGCCTCATCAAGTCATGGAGGCGGTTGCATATCAGCTTCCTCCTTTCCGGAGATGTTTCCCCAGTAACCCATGGCTTAGATCAGATCCCTATAGATACTGTCCCAGTCGCTGCCGGATAGAGCCTCGCGGATCGTCGACGTGCGCATATACGACAAGCACTTGGCTTTCTGATCCGGCGTCGCGTCGGAGAACATGCGCAAAGCGGCACCGACGGCGACCCAGCGCTCCCTGCCGTTGAGTCCGCAGGAATGAGCCGCCTGCTCAAACTCCTCGACAAGATCTTCCGGAAGCCTGGCGGTGATAAGCGCCTTTCCCATAATTCGTACCTCCTATTAGTAAGCAGCCAATTTTCCCAACCACATGACAACATTACCACAACCTTGAATTCTTGTCAAGCTAACGTGTTGTCACACAACATAATAAAGGTTATCTTAATAATATCCCGGCAGGCCGGCTATCTATTTCTGCAGCTCGATTTTTACTTGGAATGGCGGATGGTGGATGGCGTGCGACGGCCTAAGCGGCCGACCAAGAAACATTATGTTACTTTTTAAATAACCTGAGGTTTCTATCAGATCGATCTCGTTTAGCTCCGGATCGCCGCCCCCGCGGCCGCACGATTCCCGCTTTACGGGCTTTGGTATTCACGGTCGGCAGCGACACGTTGTATTTCTTCGCAATTTCACGGTAGGTCAGGTCGCCTTTCTTCAGATCTTCAATGATGCCTCTCTCCCGCTCAAGGCGAGCATCAGCACTCTTCGACCGGGAAACCTTCTTCGTGTAAGTCTTCCGCCTGACGGCGGTCCTTGCCGGTGACACAATCGATTTATCGGGTATCGTCTCCAACAGCTTCTCGATGGGGAGCGATTTCAAAATTCCTTCAACCAGGGATGGCGCAATTGGCTTTCCGGCGAGATCCTCGGCTTCTTCAGTCACGAGTTTAATCAATTCTTGATTCGGCTTTGAGATCAATCCGGTTAAAGCCTCGATTATCTTTTCAGTAACTTTGGCATCACTACAAATCACTTTGGCATTGCTCAGATAGGAGCGATCCGCGACATGCGCCTTTGCCAGCAGGGATATGAGTTTAGGCGCCAGGGCAGCCGGGGCTTCTTCCATGAAGTCAAGAGCGATTTCCTTGATGCCCGGGGATCTATCATCATCATCATCATCATCGTCGAGCAGGTGAATTCGCCACTTGATTCCGGTGGTCGCAATCGACATCGGGACCTCGGCGGCTATAACCCGGCCGATGAATCCGGCAATATCCTGAATCGCATTGCCGCGCTGCGGCACGACCTCAATCGGGATAAGATCGCCCCGCTCGCCACGCAGGGCGTAGGCGGCTTTCCGCCCTTCAAGCCTATAGCCTGGAACCAGCTCATCCACTTTAAACGGATTCCAGCCGAGATGGTTCAAGAGCGGCAATACGAGGCCTTGTTTGATAGCCTCTACATCGTAGGTTTGAAAGATCGGATTTGATTGGATCTCTGCTATGAATGCGGTCACGGCCTGCTGCATAGTGTCCTCCATGCTTGAATATCCCGAAAGGCTTCTTGTATTCGCTTCTAGTAAGCTCTCCCCTTCCCCCCACGCCCACCTTTTCCCGAACCAGGGGATCCCCCCTGAAAGCAGGCTGGCAAGTATATGCCGCATGACGAGTGGTTGACAATCTCAACGACTCGCTCACGAATTTCCCGCACAGCGATCATCTGGTCCATCCGCAATCGCCCACGGGCTCGATTTGTCTTAGCCGCATTGATCATATCCGGCAACAAGTCAGTTAAGACATCATAATATGTTTTCAGTCTCACTTTTTCGGAAAACATCGGTGGTTCAATGAGCAAGTCGAAGGAGTGGACTCCCTTGAGAGAGTAAATTTTAATGTACGTATTCCACTGATGGGCGATATTAACGAGCTTTTTATCCAGTTCTTCCCTGGCCTGCTCTTGATCAGTCTGTTGTCCGAAAACTCGATTCACAAGATTATAATCTTCAAGCCAGACCTTTAGAATTTTGCTGGATCTATTTTTGATTATTGGAATAAGGTATTCCTGTACGTTTGTATCCTCTCTATTTTGACCCATCTTGATACCACTTATTCATTATCGACTGTTTCACTGTAAAGTTCCTCAAGATCACCGCTCGATGAGGCGGCCGGAACGAGACCAAGCACATGCCGGCTTATCTCCCGCTTACGTTCCAGCAACGCATTCAGCTTGACGTCAAAACTGAAATCATCATACTCCGGATGCCTTGCGATGGGTATATGGGTGCTTACTTTTTTTTCTTGACCGATCCGATAGATACGATCTGTGCATTGGTCTTCGACCGCGGGATTCCACCATCGCGATAAGTGAATCACATGATTGGCAGAAGTCAGGGTGAGTCCTACACCGCCCGCTCGGGGCGAAAGAATCATTACATCAAACCCCCTGCCCTCCTGAAATTTGGTAACCATCCCTTTCCTTCGGTCCCCACTAACCTGGCCGTTTATAATCATGGGACGATGATCCATCTTGTAGCGACGCTGAATTAACCCCTGAAGGATTGGCTGAATAACCTTGAATTCTAGAAAGACAAGCACCCTCTCCTTCCTAGCATGGATCGCGTCTAGTATTTCAAAGGTTTTAATGAATCTAGCGGAGGAGGCGATGTACTCTTCGTCCGATAATTCTCCAATTGCCGGCTTGGGGTGAAGCGAGATGATTCTAAATTGATGAAGCGCCTGGAGCATCGCGCCCTTCTGTTTTCCGGCCAACTTGGCTGCTTTAACGACCTTTTTATATGTTTCCGCCTGAATCTGTGGCATTTCTTGCTCGTAATACCGTTCGGTCTTTTCCGGAAGTCCATCGAGCTCATCTGCTTTCATGCGGCGCAGCATAATTTTCGGAGATGTCTCCATCTCATTGAAATCATCTGTAATCTGTCTCTGCAAATCCTTCAGCAAATCTGTATCTATTGCCGGAGAGGAATCGTACTTGGCAACAAAGCTTTTCAAGTCCCGCAGAACGCCAGGCTGGCACGTATCGACAATCGACCAAATATCGGCAAGGCGGTTTTCAACGGGGGTGCCTGTCATTGTCAGCACAAAATCGGCATTGGACGCCACAGCCTTGCACTCTTCCGTTACAAGAGCATTCGGATTCTTTATCTTCTGCACCTCATCAAGGATCATTGCCGCCCATCGAATCCTACCGAAGCTATGAGAATAATCCCTGAGCGTCTCATACGTCGTCAAAACCCAAGAGGCATTTTCGAATTCGCGAACCCGAAGAACGGGGGCGCCCGTTTCGGCATCCGTACGCCCGCTCGCGTCGGGATGCCGCAAGGCCCGCAATCGTTCACCATAAGCCCGCAGTGGCAATCCAAGCCCACCGCCCAGCAGATGAAAATCGTGTTCGTCGGCCCAGTTCTGAAGCAGCCCCGTCGGGGCGACAATGAGAAATGGTTTTGGCTTCATCTGCTCCTGCGTTTGTTCCCGCATCCACAATAAGAAAGCAAGGCACTGAAGCGTTTTTCCAAGCCCCATGTCATCAGCCAAGAGGGCCCCCGGACTCCCCTCCAGCCAGTGTTTTTGCATCCATCGCACCCCGGTTTCTTGATGCGGCTTGAGTGTGCTCCGGATTCCTTTGGGAATTGAGGCGGCACCATTTCGCGGGTTCCAATCAGCGTAGGAGAAGCAAAACTCGTTGAGGTTGTCTTTATCCTGCAGCAGCAAAACGACCTTCTCTTTGGTCGGCTTGTCTTCCAGTCTAGTTTTTTCTAACGTGGAACCCTGCAGCGGTTTTTCAATTGTCTCAATTGATTCAAGCGTCTCAGTCGTGGCCGGAATCATAATCTCCTTATGCTCAACTGTCGGCTGGCTGATGGCCATCGCATCCTGAATTCTCTTCTTGAGCTCCGGGATTTCTTCGGCCGTCAACAGCACCTCGACACCATTGATAAGCAATCCGAACTCTTCGGGCGGCATCCATGGCTCTGTCGCCTTCTTTAAAAAAGGCAAAACTTTGGGAACCCAAATACCGGCGGCGGCAACCCTCTCACCATAGTCACTGGGCTCAAAGAACAGTCCGGCGAGGCATTCCTCAGATAATTCATCACCAAGTTGCTCGCGAAGAGCGGCATGGGGATTTGCGGCGAAGGCCCGACGCTCATTCTCTGGAGCCTCTTGCTTTTGCCTTACAACCTCCAAGGCCTTTCGAACAGGCTCATCGACAACAATATACATGCCGTTACCAAGTGCATATTGTTTCTTAGCATCACGAAACTTCCTAAAAGTTCTGGCAAGTTCCCGTTCAGAGGCAGGTGGTAACGATCGGGACGGTTCTTTGGGGGATTCGTCTTCTGTGGGATCTGCATAGTCCTCCACCGGTTTGAGCCCGGCGAGAAGATCTTCACGAACGAGAATTGGATCGAAAGTGAATCTCCCGAGTTCATCAGATCGAAATTCCAAAGTGAAGGATGTTCCCAACGCCACCTGCATTCCCTTTAAGTAGTCGTCGACAATTGCATCATCAGGAAGCAGCTGTTTTACCCGAGACCACTTAAGGAATCTTTCATCGTTATTCTCTGTTGGTTCAGCATTGAATTTATCAATGGATTCGACCAGAGAATAGATTGGATCAGGGATGATCCACTCGCGGCTGCCGGCGCGCAAAAACACCCCCTCTCGAATACTCCCGAGCAAAGGCCGGCTGTCTGAGGTCATGTAATCATAAGCGAGTTCAAAATCTTTGTCTGTCAAGAGCCCACGGCCTTCTAGAGAGAGTGTTAAGGGCGCCCACTCAGGAAGCATGAGTGAGTTGGTCTGCTGCCTATTCAACTGAGCTATGGCAGTGTACGGAATATGAATCAGACCGTCTGAGATCTCATCGGCCAGCTCATCTTCCAAGAGTGACATTAGGATGGGGATCGTTTTGCGATCCTTAGCCATCATTTTTTCAGCCATCAATGGCCATTCTTGAGATGAAATGCTCTCCGCCGTCCCGGTCAACCTGTACCGAACTCCGTCCTCTGCCTTCAACCACTCAATACCGATAGCCATCTCTCTCTCCTTCGGGCATATATTCCGGGTAGCTTATGAGAGCACCGGTTTCATTATAAATTTTATCTGATATTGTTTTCTGCCATTTCCCTGATTCGGATCCATGGTGAGTCACTTCGAAATCCCCACCGAGCCTTAGTCGTTGTGCATGATAATACCCTTGATACAACTCAGGTTTATTAGAGTCGGTGTTTTTATAAATGCGGCATTTGCCAGAATGACTCCACTCCGTGATCGTGATCGAGCCAATTTTCATGAAAAGCACCGATTGATTGCCTTGGCTTCCACCCAACGTTGCAGATTGTTCATAGCTGCCCGTCTTGTCATATCTGGCCCGCGCAGAGGCATGGCTGCCCAAGGCGACCCAGGCATCTTTGACAAATCCATTTTTATAATAGGCATCCCAAAACACGTGACGATAACGCCACATATGCTGCTGGGCCGTTTCGTCCAAAAGGTTAAAGAATTGCTTCAGTGAGGCGCCAACAAGCCAGCGATAGAGGACGTTCTGGGCTTGCTTGCCGATACCCTGCCAGGCGCCCTTGGAGATTCGGGGATCTCCAACGGTATCCAAAAGAAAAGATTGAATTGCCTTCTTTAAATTTTCAGGTGGCGTGTCTTCGATAAATGGCTCCAGGAGGGCCTCGGCCAACTCCCCCTTCGCTCCCTCGATACGAATTCTATCGCCCTCTCTGGCATATTTGAAGACACGCGTCAGACGGTTTTCTTCTACAGAGCCATTCTCCAATCCATTTCTTAATCTCCCGAATATTTCCGAAAATGTAACCTTCGCAAATAACCCCCTTGCCAATTCGTTGACGAGACCGGCCTCCTCATAAATATCAAGTATTGGTCTATCGCTTTCATAGATGAGCTTGGCCATTCTTTCAGGCCCATTTTTGTCCAAGAGATGGAAATTGTCTTCGCGGAGCCGTGCTTTTCTAAGGCCGACCAATTGACACTTCAAGAGATCCTTAACTCCAATTCTTATCGACTCGAAAGTCTGCCAGTCGGTTGGGTAATCGCGGAGAAATACATGCCAGAGAGAAATGATCGGGCCGGACCGAGGTTTATTTCGAAGCGTTTGTAGAAGTGCCGAGACAATCTTTGGATTTTTCCCCAGTACCGTTTGTTTTTTCAGTTCATAAAAAAGGACCCAAGGAGCCTGACGAAGATATTGGGGCGCCAGACTATTCAAATTCCCATTGGATGCAAATTCACGAACGATCGCTTTGTATGTGACTTCGGGATCAAAGTTCTCCGGTTCAGCTGGAGCAACGTCTTCATAGAGCTTTGACAGCTTTGGCAGTACTTTAGTCATCAATTGGGGCTGGAAGGCTTTGCCCAACTGTCTGATTTTTTTGAAATTCCACTCAAGAAGATTTTGCTTTAACCCGTCGACCATTGGATAAACCACCTACTGAATTTTTGATTTTTCGGCGAGACGGCGTTCCACCTCTTCTACAACCTCAGGAGAGGTTCGCGGAGGTGTCATGATAAACCTGAGATCAATTCGCCTATTTCCCGCCCGGCCTTCCGGAGTGAGATTTGTACTCTGATCTCCTCCAACGGGTCTGCGATCTGCATACCCACTTACACTAAAGATAGGCTGTCCCCTGGCATTGCGCAGAGAGTCAAGCTCCGCTCTCTGCGCCATCATTTCCTTGTAAGCACTCATCGCCCGCTGCGTCGACAGATCCCAGTTATCCTTGTATGGGCAGGCGGGGCCCAGAGGAATTGGATCGGTATGTCCCTCGATAAAAATGGCCTCGACCTTCCCCTTAAATTTGTTTTCATTATCGGGCGGGGGAAATTCCGGCGGTGGTGCCCCCGTATAGCGCGGTAACACGGTCGCCAATACATGCGACAATTTTGACATCGCATTTTGGCCGGATGGGCTTACCTCGGCACTGCCCGAAGCGAATAGGATCTTTTCAGGGATTCGCAAAATACCATGCTCCGGGTCTACCACAACATGGATGCCCTCACGTTTCATCTGCTCCGCAACATCTTCAAGAAGTTCCCGCCTTACTTGAAAGGCATTGGTCATGTCCGTTACAACACGCTTTTGCTCTCGAGTGACCCGGTTCAATTCATAGGCAAAGACCATAACAATGAGGATAAAAACAAAAAGGAGGCCGGCCATCAGATCGCTCACAGACATACTTTGCCCGCCCCAGGGCTTTCCTTCTGCTGATCTCTGTAACGGCAACCTTCTCACTTGCTCTAACTCCCCCCTGGAATCTTCGTTATAGTCACATACTAATATTCAACCAAAATCCTCTTCTAATCCTTTGCAGCCTGTAATTCCTCAACCGCTGCATTCAATTCCTGAATGGCGCCTGACAGCATCTGGGTGGCGCTACTCAAGCTTGTATCAAGATCTCTTACGAAATCTCTAATCTGATTCGTATAAGCCTCTACTCCGACATTTATTTCCTCAAAAGCCTTGGATAAAGCCCCATCCAGGCCCTCAAAACGATCGGACAAATCAACCCATGCCTTTCTTTGCTGATCGCTACCTTCTTGAAGAGAGGATGTTGCTTTGTCTAGATTAGCTGTCAAACCTAAAATTCCATGGAATGCAACCTGTTGAGCTTCCAAGGAAGCAATCATCCCTTTGGCTACTTCCTCCACTGGCCTCGCAGCATTTTCAAGAGAGCGATTCGCCGTGTCAATGTGGTCAATTGTCGTATGAAGATCCTGAAATGCTTGTCTGGACATTGTTGCGAGATTCTCCGCATCTTTGACCGATGCCGAAAAGCTATTGATTGAGGAGCCAAACTTGCCGATCTGCTTCTCTAACTCCCCCGCGCCTGATATGAGACTCTCACCAACTTGGGTTGCTGCTCCCTGTATCTTTGAGCTGGCGCCCGAGGCGGCCTGCTGCAAATTATCCCCTGCTTTGACTGCAGCCATGGTCACTGTCGAGGCAAGATTTGAGATCTGGCCTTCAATACGTTGCATGATTTGATTCATCGCCTCGTCGTTCGAACGGCGGGTTTCACTCATTTGGCTCGTAACTTCTCTGATAAGGGCCCTCATTTCATCCGCCGCCGATTTCGATGCCGCCACGAAACCTTCCCCCGCCTCATTTCCGGCGCCGGTCAGTCTGTCCGCAGTCTCCTTCATGCTATGTCCCAGCTCCCTGAGGGTGTCACCAATCGCGGTCATCTCCGTCCCGGCGGCTCCGGACAACGTGTTCTTGAATTCCGCGACCATGTCACGCAGCAGTTTTTCCTGCCCCTCTTGCCGATCAGCCTTTATGCCTTCGAGAGCGGTGATAGAGCGCTCCAAGAGTGGGCCAAACCGCCCCGCCAGACGCTCATCCAGGGCAGAAGAAATGGATATGGCAAGATCGGTATTGAATCTCTCAAGCTGTACCGTTTGCCGTTTCGATTCGCTGAGATTTTCCTGGGTCAGGCCTTCTATTGTTACTCGTTCCAGATGGGCATCGAGAATGTCACACCATTCTTCTATCCCGACTTGTATTTTGTATAGCCATGATTTCATTTTCCAAGAAACGATCAGCGAGAAAAACAAACCAACTAAGGAAGTTGAAAATGCCAATGACGCGCCACCCAATAGGTTCGACAAGGCCCCCCTCATTAGCTCAACTTCGGCAGAGACAAGTCCCGCCCTCGCCAAAAATATGCCGATAGTTAAACCAACAAATGTTCCCAGAATTCCCGTTCCAGTAAGGTAATTGGGGAATTCATTATAGAAACGAAGATCTACATTATTCTCGACAATGGTTGTAAAGTTAAAAAAGTAGTTCGAGTCAACGGTCGATTTAATTTTCTGGGTTTCATCTTTATGAGGATAAACCAGAGCCTTCTTAAATTCCGTCCAGGACGGCTCGATGGCCGGTGTCGCCGTAGCAAAGGCATTAAAATCCTCAAAGCCTTTGACGAAGGCTTCAGAACACTCGATTGACTTTATCTTCTCTTTCGCTTTTTCGACGAGAACCTTGAGCGGCTTTGTCTTCCGCCGGAAACCCAAGTAGTAGGCGGAGAGGGCCCAAATGATGATAATCAGACACCAGCCGACGGCTAATGCGGCCGTCCAGCCAAACTCTGCGTACTTTTCAACAATCCACTCCAGCATTTCACCTCCACATCAATTCACATTGACAAACAACCAAATCACTTCGGCGGATGAGCCAGGCTGGGATCGCCGGGGGGCGGATCCAAGCGGGTCTTGTATGGCTTGCCGGTCTTCATGGCCGCGGCCATCTCGTCGTAGATTTCGAGGATGACGCGCTTGGTGCGGTATTCACCGTGCTTTTTCTCGTCTTTACGTTTCACGATGGGGAAAGTGTCCATGATGTAATCGACGTCGTCGCGGTTGATGCCGTAGAGATGAAAGTAGGCGGCGTCGAGCTCGCAGCGGATGAGGAAGCGGCGGGCGGGATCATAGCGGAAGGGCGGATGGTCCAAATTGAATTCTTTTGCATAATGACCGAGTTCATTTGCTACATATATCATTTCTAAGGATCTGGATCCCACCCACTCGCCAAGATCAATGAATGTATCCCTATTCTTTGAATCATAATCAGAGGGGTCGAGAGTTGGAAATTGGTTGAGATAATTATAGGTCAAATGTATACCGCCAATCTTCTGTCTTGCTGCATAGTCGAGCGCAAATGTTGACAAGTTTGCGAGAAGATCAGCGACTTTTCCCCCATGTCGTAGCTGAATTAGCAGAAGGGGACAAGTGTGCCCCACCCCCACCCTTGGCACAACCCCCGCAATCACCGTCCGCTCATCCGTGCTCCGGCAAATATCCCGCCAGCCCAGCAACCACCCCCGATCCCATTTCCCCGCCAGGCGCTGTTCCACCTCCGTTTCCGCCACCCAATAGCGCGGCATCGGCGCGTAGTTGGGGTCTTGCAAGCGCGCCAGCGGGACGTCGGGAAGCTGGGTGCTCTTGGAGTCCTCCGGCAGATCGGCGTAGTCGCCGAAACGGTGGTTGAAATGATGAATCATCTTCGCTTCGTACAACGGCAAGTACCGCTCCTTCCCCCGCGCAAAGATGTTCCCCTTCAGCTTGAAGCCGGCGCCCTCGAGTTCGTCCCGGGTGCGGAAGAGGCCGGAGTCGTTGGACATATGAAACATCGTCGCAAAACGAATCCCCCACGGGTTCTCCTCCGGCCGCCCATCCCGCGCCTCGCGGATCAATACCGGCACCCGCTGATAGATCCCCTTGGTGATCTCGGCGTCGCGCCGCGTCCGGAAGATCGGGCAGGTGCGCGTGTTGGGATTCAGCAGCTCCAGGTCTTCGGCCGACAAGGTGAAACGCCGGTTCTCCTCGCGCAGATCGGAGACCTGGTGCGCGAAGAAGACAAACTCGGCCCCCTCACCGGCCGGCCGCCCCGACCCGGCCAGGGTGAGGAGGCAGAATTTATAGCTGCGATGAACTCCCTGAAATATCCCATTCCGGTTTTCAAAATCGTAGAGGCTCACCAGCGAGCGCTTGTCCATCAGATCCTGAAAGAAAAACTTCGTCGTGTCGTCCGTCGCAATCCCCGACGGAACAATACAGCCCGAGCGCCCGGCCGGACCGGCCAGATCCCGGATGAGTTCAGCGAAGACGGCGTAGGTGTTGACGTCGCCGCGGCCGCCGAGCGGGTAACGCGCCGAATCGCGAACGATGTGGCTGGCCCCCTCGGCTTCCCGCTTGGCTTCCTGGAAGGCCTGCGACAGTTCGGGATTCGTCTTTATCAATTTATTGATCAACCGGCCGCGGGCGGCGGCGTTGGGGGCGGTGGCGACCTCCGGGTCCCGCGTGGCGAAGAATTCCTTTTCTTGTAATTTGATCCGCTCCCATGGTGGATTCCCCAGCACCGCGTCGAATCCGCCCGACCAGCCGCACTTATCATTCGAGGGCCGCTCCGATCCTTCCGGCACCTGAAAGACCTCGGGGAAGGCGAGATGCCAGTGGAAGAATTGGTAACGCTCCCGCAGCCGCTCGATCTCATTCACGACAGAACGCGCCACCCGCTCGGGGTCGGCCTCGATCCGCCGGAAGAGGTCCGAGGTAATGCCGTGCGCCGAAGAGGATCCGGCCGCGTCGCCGTCCAATGCTCCGCCGGGGGCCGATCCGTCTTTCTTCCAGACGAAGGCGGCGCACCAGGCGTCGGCGGCGAGGCGTTTCTCACGATACGCGGCCGACGCCACCGTCTCCTGATAGAGCCGCCTCTTCTTCTCGTGCGCGCCGGGCGAGTCATCGGCCGCGTCGCGCAGCAGTGAGAAGGTGTCCGACAGCGCCCGCATCCCCTTGGGCGGAGCCTCGCGGAAGAGCGATTGCTGGCCATGGCGCTCCACCTTGTTTTGTTTCTTCAAGGCGGCGCAGATCTTCTTGTCGTCCCCCTGGATCGGCTTGAAAGCGTCGTCGGGAATGCCATCGGCCATGAGGGCCGGGGTCGCGCCGAGCAAAGAGTTGCCGCACTGGATATGATGATCCAAGAATGTTAAAGTCTTGCCCGGCTCCAGCGCCTCCATCCAGAGATTGATCTTGCACAATTCCACCGTCATCGGATTGATGTCGACGCCGTAGATGCAGCGGCCGATCACATCGCGGATCGCGCTGCGGCGGGCCTCGGCGGAGGGCTCCTCCTCATCGGTTCTGACGGCGGCGAGGCGTTTGGCGAGGCGCTGCGCGGCGGCGACGAGGAAATGCCCCGATCCGCAGGCCGGGTCGCAGATCTTGAGATCGAGCAGGGCCTGCTCGGCCGCGGCGGCGTCTTTCTTCGCGACGGCGTCGTCGGCGACGGGGTCGAGGGCCGAGTCGAGCAGGCAGCGGATCAGCTCGGTCGGCGTGTAATACGATCCGGTCGTCTTGCGGTCGCTGCCGGCGGCGATATCGAGGCGGAAGATATGGCCGCCGTTCACCGTGGGGTGCTGTTCGAGCAGCGACTCGTAGACCGATCCGAGCTCTTCCGCGCCGAGGTTGCGGTAATCGATCGGCCGGCGCCCATGCCCATCCTCCATATAAGAGAGGTGGCGGATGGCGTCCAGCAGGTCGCGGTTGCCGATATCCGCCGTTTCCAAATCGCGGATCGCGTCCGGGGAGAAGAGAAATCCGCCCAATGCGGGAAGGCCCAATTCACCGCAGGCGTCATGCAGGCGGGTGAGGACCTCTTTCAGGCCCTGGTAGAGATCGGCGTGGTTCGATCCGCGGATCCGGTCGGCGAGGCGGCGCAGGCGCTTGGTTGAATAATGTTCGCGGTAGATCTCCTGGATCGCGGCGGCCGTTCCGGGCATGAGGAGCAGCTCGCGGTCCTCGGCGACGAAGAGAAAGAGCAGGCGGTAGACCATGCGCAGGATCTGGTGGTAGTAATCCTCGACCGCGCCGTTTCCGGCGGCGATCCGCTCCCGCAATGTTTCATTTTTCGGATGGCGCAGGAAGCCGGTTCCCAGCGCCTCGATCGCCTGCTCCACGCCGTCGCGCAGGTGGTCGAGGACACGGCTCCCCTCCTCGACGGCGGTCTGGTACCAGCGCTCCAGCCAGCACTGCTCCGGGCGCTCCCCCTCGGGGACCTCGATTCGCGATTGATGCGCCAGCATCCAGAACAGCACAAAGTCGGAGTAGACCTCCCCCTCCATCATCGCCTGCAGGTCGAACTCGATGTAGGCGGCGCGGCTGAGGCTGACATTGTCGCGCAGGATGCGCAGGCTGAGGCCGTTTGAGGCGAATCCCCAAAGATAGTCGTCCGATCGGTTGAGGAATTCCTGAATGAGGCTGTGGGGGCTGACGCGGGCGGCGCCGCGCACGCCGGTCGAGCGCCGGTCGAGCGGCCGGCGGAACGAGACGAGGTGGATCGGCGTCTGGTCCCAGAGATGGCTGATGGCGTAATGGCGCCCCTCCATCTCGATGGCGCGCTGCGGGCGCAGGCGGCCGTAGCCGAGCTCCTGGAAGAGGATCAGCAGCCAGCGCTCGCGGGTGAGGCTCGTGCCGGAATCCGATTCGGGCAGATTCTCCATCGCCGCGCTGAAACCGCTCCAGGCGCCGAGCAGACGGTTCCAGGCGCGGTTGGCCGCTTCGTTGATCCGCTCGCGCTTGGCCAGGTGGTAGGCGTCGGGGGTGAGGCCCTTGAGGGAGCCGTCGCCCTGGATCATCCGCTGCAAGAGGTCGGGGGGGAGAAAGGCCCCCTCGATTTTCACCGTGCTGAAGGTGTCCGTTCGTCTCGACATCGAATGTGGTTCTTTCTCCGTGCTGTTCCGTGACGCCTCTTATACAATGCCCCGCCCGCTACTCCGCGGGAAGGAAAAGATAGAGGCCCAAAACATCCGCCGGAAGCTCCGGGCGCACCTGATACGTCACTTTCTCCTTCGCCCTGTGCGCGCGGACGCGGCGGTGGGCCTCGAGGAGTTGATCGCCCCGGCTGTCCGCCTGCTTATCCAGCGCGGGGCGGATTTTGTTAAAGTCCTTGATCGCCTTGTCCAGCAAGGCGACCTGCTCTGCCTTCCCGATATTGGCGGACGGCTTGGCCGCCATCAGCCGCGCCACGGCGTCATCCGCCAGCCAGCGCGGTCCGCTTTTCGTCTGGATAAAGGCCAGCGGATGCGCTTCCTCGGCCAGCAGTTCCTTGACGCCTCCGTTCCGGCGGATCAGATGGTAGCGGAAGCGAACCAGAAGGATTGTCGTCGGATCCTCGACGTCGCGGGTGCGGATGACGCCGCAGCGGCGCGCCTTCCCCCCGCCTTGCGATTCCAGCGCCGAACTGACGACATAATCGGCCATCCCCTCGACAATGGGATGGGTGCGGCTGAGATAGATTTCGCCGGGCTGTTTGGGCAGTTTGAAACGGGCTTCGAATGTGGAGAGGCCCTCGCACGCCTCCCGCATGGGGACCGGCGCCTCCTCGAGATGGAAACGCAGGTGGCTGTTCATCGGCTCGACGTGGCCGCCGTACATCATGATCGCGTCGCGGAGGAAGCGCTCGACATCGATGCCCGACCCGACGGCCGCGCGCGCCGCCTCCAGCTCGCGGGCGACGTCGTCGACCTTGATCCCCTCCTGGGCGAACATCGTGCGGGATCGCTTCTCGCGGGCGGTGACATCGTCCCACTCCTTATGCAGCTGGTTTTTGTTATCGCGCAGGAATTCGAAACTCATCTGATCGATCTTCGAGTGGTCCCGCATCAGCAGGCCCTCGAAGATCGCCTCCACGACGGCGTTGGTGTCGACCGGAACGGGCACGGAGATGCCGAGGGAGCTGCGGATCGTTTGATGCTTGCGCAGCAGCACATCGAGGACCATCCCGTCGATGCCGTTGTCGATGCCGTAATAGGTGAGGGCGCGCACCGTCGGGCTGGCCTGGCCGTATCGATCGACCCGCCCCTCCCGCTGCTCATGGCGCGTCGGATTCCAGCTCAGGTCGTAGTGCATGACGGCGTTGAAATGCTCCTGCAGGTTGATCCCCTCGCTGAGGCAGTCGGTGCAGACGAGGACGCGGGGCGCCCCTTGCGCCAATTGTTGAACACGGATCTCCCGTTCGGCGTGCGGGATGTCGCCCGTGACGGCGGCGACATTTACATTGTTGCCGAGAAGGGCGCGCATCTGCTCCGCCACATATTCGGCGGTGGGGATAAAGCGGCAGAAGATGATCGGGTTGTAACCCTCGCGGATGAGCGTCCGGACGCACTTGACAGCGCCCTGAAGTTTTAGGTCCTGCTCGCCTTGAAGGGCATGCGCCTCCTCCGCCATCTCCCGGAGGCGCCGGCGCAGCGATGATCCGGCCTGTTTTGAGTTTGCGGCGCCATAGGGGCGTTTTGCTGCATCCGCGACGGCGGGGAGGTCCGCCTCTTCGGCATCCGTCTCATCTGATCCCGGATCGCTGCCGGGGATGACATCGAGGGCGTCCACGGCATCCGAATCTTCGAGATCCAGGATCTGGCGGCGGCCGATCTCATCCGCCTCTTCCGGCGTCTGCGTGTCAGCCGAGGAGCTGCGCGCCTGCAGCGTGGCCGCGGCCGAGGCGGGGCTGCTGGCCAGCGAACGCAGGAGGGCCAGAGCCGACCACCACCGCACCCGCTGGCGGTGGCGACCCCCGGTTTCATCGCTCACCGTCTCACGGGCATAGTCGATCACGCGGTTGAACAATTTGCGGTAAGCGGGACTCAATTTGTAATGATCTTCCGCATCCTGCCGCTGGGGAAAGACGGTTTCATCCGACATGTAGGTGCGAATATCGGCCCGGCGGCGTTGTACAAAATGGCCCGCCACCCGGCGGCGGAGGGAAGCCTGCGCGGGGCCGGCCAGATCCTCGGGAAGCCCGGAGAACTCGGGATCGAGAAACCCCAAGAGCGAGCGGAAGGCCGCTTCTTTGCCGCTGTGGGGCGTGGCGGTGACCAAAATGAGATGGCGCTGCGGATCGGCGGCGAGGGATTTGACCACGGAGTAGCGCTGATGCCGCGACCGGCTTCGGATTTCATCGTAGGAACAGGAATGCGCCTCATCAACGATGACGAGATCGGGGCAGGTTCGTATGAAATCATCGCGGCGGCGGTCGGATTTGATATAGTCGATCGACACAATGACGCGGGGGTAGCGCTCGAAGAGCGATTCCCCAAGGCGGCATTGCCGCTCGAGCCGTCGTACCGTTCCCGCCATCACCAGCTCGGTGCTGAGATGGAATTTTTCCGCCAGCTCCCTTTGCCACTGCTCGGCGAGATGCGGCGGGCAGAGAACGGCCAGGCGCGAGCCCTCGCCGCGGTCGATGAGTTCGCGCGCGATAAGAGAGGCCTCCACCGTTTTGCCGATGCCGACATCATCGCCGATGAGGAGGCGCACCGGATCCTGCTTCAGGGCCATGAGCAGGGGCACCAGCTGATAGGGCCGCGGCTCCACAGCGATTCGGCCGAAGCAGCGAAAGGGACCGGCGCTCCAGCGGATGCCGAGCCGCAGCGCGTCGCGCAGCAGCCTGCCCGAGCGGTAATCGCCGGCGTCATGGGGATCCGGCAGATCGAAGCTCGCCGGCTCGACCGGCTCGAGCGAGGTGAGGATTCCGGCGATTTCGTCGTCGACGCCGCCGAGGGGGCGCAGCAGCAGCAGCTCCTCATTCGACCCCGGCAGCACAACCCACTCGCGCCCCCTGGCTTTGACCAGGGCGCCTATCGTGAATTCCATAGTCTAAACCGTCTCCGCATTTTCATTCTGTTTGTCTTGCTGTTTTTTCGGCAGAAAGACCAGCACGGTCTTTCTCGTCCGCCGCCCGAGATATTTTCCGTCGGGTGCGTAGTCCGGCGGATAAAAAATGTCCAGCCCCCTGCCAAGAATAATCCGCCAGTCCTCCGTTTCGATATACCGGTCGTGCAACAAGGGATCGAATGTATAACTAAATTGAACGCCCTCATCATTCCAGCGAATCTTCAGGCGCTCCAGGCGCTCCCGCGATTCGGCTTCTCCGTTGACGCCGTAGCGCTCATTCAAGGCGTACATTGTTTGGAGTTCTATCGCGCATCCGGCGGGAAGACCGGCGTCCTCGGCGAATTCGATGAGATTTTGGAATTGGTATTCGGCGCGAATGTAGGGATCGACAATGCGGATCCATGCAACGCCCTTGAGATATGTCTGGAAAAGATCCCCATAGCCGACATCCCGCCGGCCGTCCTCTATCTCGACATACTCATGCGAAGGGAGCTCCGGCGCCTGCAAGCCTTCCAGCGTTACCGGAACGGCCCGCGCTATGAGGCTTCGGATGGACCGGACGGCCGTATCGGCGGCGGCGGATTGCGTGTTATAGACAATCTCCTGCTTTTCAAGCCTAGCCGTCAAAGAGGGAAGCTGATCAAGGGTCGCGAGAGTAAGAACATCTTCGCCGCCGTGGCCGAGAACGATCCGCCACTGGTCTTGTCCGGCACGGGCGCCGGCTTCGGGAAGGTGATAGACGCGGACACCCGCTTCCAGGAGGTCCATGAGCGCTTTAATCTCGAGGAAGTTTTCCCCGGTGATATGTCTCAGGTCCGGAACGGTCTCGATGATCAATTCCACAGACGGCCCGCCGCGCCTGCCGGCGTAATCACACAGGAAACGGACCCAGGGTTCACCCCGCGGCGTCTCCGAATTGTCGATCGATGCGCACATTCCCAGGATGGCGCCGCCGCCCGCCTGGGCGCGATGCTGGAGCCACGACGAGACCCGGCCGCCGCAATACCGGCGGCTTCCATCGCCGTATTTTCGCAACCGCGCCTGCATCTGAGGGCTGTTCAGATCCACGAGATGATCCAAATAGGGAATAATCATCTGCTTGTCGAGCAGTTTGTGCTCCATCTGATTTGTATAACTGCGCAGGCAGCGGTAGCAGGAATGCTCGCAGCGGCAGCCGTCCATGAGATCCCGCGCGACTTTCATGATCGCGGTCATATGTTCGGCGGCGGAACGGACATAGCCGGCGCCCCCCGGCACCCGGTCATAAAGCACAAGATCATAACATTTTTGATCGCCGTCCATCCGCCGGCTGAGGAAGCCCCCAATCTCACCGGGTTCGGCGCCGACGACCGACACCGCCGCCTCAATGCACGCCGCTTTGAGACTCGCATGAAACTTTTTTACCAAGAGCTCGGCCTCGGTGTCCGCCGGCTCCCCGGTCCCCGGTTCCCGCGCCGAACCGGATCCCGACAAGGAACCGTCGATACCCTCAAAGCGCAGGACCAGCACATCCGTTTCGAACTTATAGGCAAGATGATAGCGCCTGCCGCTTCCTCCACATATCTTCCGCCGGTCATTGATCCGCTTATGTTTGTCGAAGGATTCCTTGTTTGTCGGGCTGTGCCAATAACCGCATTCGATACATAGGTGGAAGCCCCGGCCGGCCTCTTCCAGCAGGCCGGAATTGACAATCATCAGTTCGCCGCGGCGCCGGTAGTCGTACGAAAATCCCATCTGCCGGGTGGTATCCCCATCGCCATGATCGAGCAGATAGGTATGGGTCAGATAGAAAGCCCGGTGCCGGTACTCTTCGTCGGCCCGGATGGCTTCCGCCCGTTCGGCTGTAAATGAATAGCACTCCAAAATCGGTTTGTCGTATTCCAATTCTCTGCCGCAATGGGGGCAAACAGAATCGCTTTCCTCAAATGAGACAAAATCGCACATTGAACAGGCTTTATAGGTTTGATCCAGATTCGGTGTTGAAGATCTGAAAAAATCCAAACCGATCACTTGGTATTTGCGTCCGTCCATATAAACAGTGTTGCCCGGCGCATACTCTTGAAGAGCGATTTCCATGCCCCTGAGAATGGGTTGTTTGGCTTCATCTTTCGCAATGAGGCGCGCCGCGTCGGCCGGAAAGGCATAGGACGGCAGAAAACCCTGAGCCGAGAGGTAAGAGAGGCAATACTGGGAATCGCACTGGGAGATGAGATCATGCAGGATCATCTCTTTCTGCGTGAGTTTTTTGGCCTCACTCGCTTTCCTGCCGAGCATTTTGAGCTTTTCATTGTTGATAAGGATGGCTTCATTCAATAAGCGCTGTCTTTCCACGAGCCAGGGTTGAAAGGCACTCCACAGTTGTTCCCTGAAAGAGCCCAGAATGCGCCCGACCTCTTCCGCGCCGAGCCAGGCCAAGCGTTCCGGCGCTCCCTCTTTATCTTTCCTGAAGGCCGTCATCACGGCACCGAGAATCTGCTCTTTCCGCCGATCGATTTCCTCATGCAAATGGTCCAGGCCGAGCTCCTTTTGCCCTTCAATCTGAAGCTCCGATAACCGGCCCGGCATCTCAAAATCGAGCTTTTCGAGTATCAGGGAACGGATCTGACGGCGGATGATCCTCTCGTTGTCAATGGTGAAGGAGGGCGGCTGGATCTCGCCGGATATCATCTCGACGGGACGGTCATAAAAATAGGTGTCATGGGCGCGGGCCAGGACAAAGGCATTGATGAGGGCGATGCGGTCGCGCCGCCCCGCGCGGCCGCTCCGCTGCGCGTAGTTGGCCGGTCCCGGGGGGATATTCCGCAGGAAGACGCCGGGGAGGTCACCGATATCAACGCCCATCTCCATGGTGGGCGTGCACACGAGCACATCGGTTTCACCGGATTTGAATCTCCGTTCAACCTGGGCGCGCCGGGTGCTCGAGAGATTCGCGGAATGTTCCTCCGCGATCATGCGGTAAGGCTCTCTGTACTTATAGGTCTGGATGTAATAATTCTCTTCCGGCTGCGGCTCGTAGGGCTGCAAGCTTCCCGCACACCGCCAGCGGGGGCAGACATTCCTAATGTTATGGGTGGTCACCGAACGGCAGCGGTCGCATTGGTAGGTCTTATCCGGGATCGTCAGCATGAGGCGCCGGTGATTGACCATCTGAACTTCTTGAGAGGCCTTGTCGTTGCCGATGCGCACCGGCACGATAAATTCGCGCCGGACCAGAAATTCGATGATCGCGGCCAGGATCTCCCGGGCTTGGGGCGGTTCAAAAATCCTCCCTATCAGATCCAGGAGAAAGGTCGTCCCTGTGGTGGCGGGATAATAGCCATAAACACGGTATGGCTTTCTGTCGGTGCTCCGCCGCTCAGGGAGAAATCCCACGGGCAGGGTGGACCGCCCGAAGGGATGGCGGTGGTCCTGCATCGGCTTGGCCAGCATGGGATGCGACAGGGCCCGTTTCCAGCGCATGCCGTCCAGCACGGCCGCCAGCAATTGATAAAGGTCCGCCGGGTTGAGGCCGGCCGCCTTTTGAAGCTCCAGCGCTTCCTGCGCCAGGGTCTCAAGATCCTGCTCTTTATCAAAATATCTGACACCAAGAAGACCCAGCCCTTCCAGGCTCATTCTTCTGGAACCGGTTCCGGCAATTTCTGCGAGCAGGTTTTGCTGAATGTCCTCGTATTCCGCCGAAATCTCATCGGGATTTTCAGGCCGGCGCACCTCTATCGCTTTTCGGCCGCTTTCATCCAGAATTTCCTTGGGACTGTAAATCTGGTGCTCCATCCGGTTTTCGAACAGCATCCTCTGGAGGCGTTCGATCCCCACCGGCTTGAGGCTCGATTTTCGCTCGCGTTCGAGAACCTGATAGATCAGTTGGCGGCCGATAAACTGGGAATGCTTGTGGTTCAGATACGCTGATTGAAAGGCCGTGTCCTGTCTGTTGTCGCAAAAGATCAACATTCTTCGCTGATCCGGCGTCAGATTCTGAAAGACCCCTTCAACGAGAATATTGATACTCACCATTGTCGCCGACCGGAGTGGGGTCACAATCTCCCGGCCTCCGGGAGACAATCCCTCACAAGCGGGGCACTTGTAAATTTCACCCAAATACGTCTTGGGTTGCTCGAGCCGGTGTTTCCGCTCCAAATCGGCGCCGGCTGAAGAATTCCGGCAGGAGGCGGCATCGCCGAAATGCAGCCGTCCACAGGTTATACAATACTTCGCGGCCGCTTCCTGCGTGTGGACCTCGGCGGAATCCGCATCGGTATCTTCGTCTCCGGTCTCCCGCATATCATTGAGGTTGTATGTTAAATGTACCGGCGTTCGCGCTCCTCGGGCTTCATCGGTCAATTGAATATCCGAAGGCAGGAACTCGTGCTTCTTGTGCTTGGTCGTTTTTTTGAGAACAAATCCCTGGAGGCCCTCATCCGACCGCAGATCACTGGAATAGGCTCTGAAATAATCCTGGCCGCAATTGCGGCAAACCTCGAGAGGAAGCGCACGGGATCCGCATTGCCGGCATTCATCGACAACCTCGGAATCAAGGAACCCACATTCCGGATTTGTGCAGCGGTAAAGACCCTGAAGGCCTCTCCAAAAGATATGCACCTTGGGCCGTATCATCGGACTGCCGGAACGCTGGGCCTTGGCGCCCAGCAAAAGATAGGCTTCGACTTCCCGGCTCGGAAAATCATCGGCCGCCGGCGTATAAAGTTGCCGGCCGAATTGTTGGCTGAGATGTTCGGTCACGCTCTCGAGGGAGTTGGGTTCGCTCAGTTTTTCCTCGATGGCGCGAAAGACCACATTGCGGGACAATAGAGCCCCAAGGAATTCCGCCGTCCTGTCGAAATTCGGATTCAGCTGAACATGGGCCAGCGCGATCTTCTTCGCCCACTCGATGCGGTCATCCGGCGCAATATATTTCCGGCAAAAAGCTTCGACGGTTTCGAAATCCGACAGTGCATGCAGCCCATGCAGATCGTCGAGCGAAATTTCAGACGATCCCGGCATGTAGGGTTCGGTTTGCGGGGGAAGATCTTCATATTGTTCAACGGTGACATGCTCAGGCAAAAACGTCTCGCCGAACAGTTCCTTCGCAAAGTCAGCGACCGGCTGCGTCGTCTCTCCCTTCACCGTTGCGCTCGTGCCGATGCAGATCAATTCCCCGTCAAGGCGTCCGACATGCTCCTTGAGCCTCCGCATAAGGCAAGCGACCTCGATGCCCCGCGCGCCGCTGTACGTATGGATTTCATCCAGAACTACAAATTTGAGATTCTCATCAAAAAGAATCCGATCCATTTTTCGCAGAAGCAGGTACTCCAGCATCGAATAATTCGTCATCAGAATATTGGGAAGAGAATGGGGATTCCGAATCTCACGCCGGTACCATAGGGCTTCTTTGCACAAGCCATCCGGCCGCAATTCCTTCTGGCTGTTCAGGGCGCTCGCTTCATCTTCCGGAGTGTCTCCGGTATATCGCGCGAAGGTCACCCCTGTTCCGGACAAATAATGCGTGAACCGTTCATGTTGATCATTTGCGAGCGCATTCATCGGGTACAGGATGAGCGCCTTGATCCCGGGTCCTGGATGCTGGAGGCAGTAATTCAATATTGGAATAAAGAAAGCCTCCGTTTTTCCTGAGCCGGTTCCGCTCGAGATAATCGTATTGTGACTCTTTAGGATTTGCTCTATCGCCTTCTGTTGATGGCGAAACAATTTCCAGGACCCAAAGGCCACCCGGCTGGATGCGCCCTGGGCTTCATCAGCCCGCAAAAGAGCAGGATGCAATCCGAGCGCCTCCCTCTGCTCAGCCAGGTTTTTCGATTCAACCAGATAGGGCCTTTGCAGAGAAAGATAGGGTCCCCGCCATAACAATTCCTCCTGGTCGAGCAACGAATGAATTTGCTTTCTAAGTTCTGCGTCAGCCACCGGAAAGGTCGTTTTGATATAGGACTTATACTCGGATTTCATCCGCTCAACGACGGTTATCGGCTGGGTCATCTCATCTTCCTCGGTCTTGGTTGCCGCTGTCCCGGTGTGCCTCTGTCCCGGTGTGCTGCTCTACCGCACTCGGCCCAAACAGCACACCGTTGCAATCGGGCGCCCTCCCACAAATCCACATAGAGGAGTTATCAAAATATCTCATCATGCCGCCGCATACCGGACAATAGACGGGCGGTTCATCGGCCATGGGGGCATCCGTCTCATCCATGACATGGGGATCGATCGGAAGCGGATAAATTCCACGCAACTTCAGATCGCGGATGATTTCCCCGGCGAGTTCCGGAGATTGAATCCGAAGCATTGATTCGTGACTCTCACTTTGCGAAAAGATATTCAGGCTTCCGTGCCAGAGAATGGTTCCATCAACCAGTGCGATTTTCTCGTGCATCTTTGGACGTTCACCATAGGAAATTCCCAAATTCTGAAAGACACCTTTTACTCTGACGTGTTCATCCCTCATATGACCCATTTGCTCAGCCGCCGGTTTGGTATAGATAGAAACCTCAACCTTACGTCTGATGAGGTCGCTGAGAATCGTGTAGTAGCTTCCGGCTCTCTTCGTCGTAAGGAACGGGGAAAATATGATGACGAATTTCAGGGCGTCAAGAAGATCCTGGCGGAATCGGGTGTGGAATTCACACTCTCTGACATGCTCAATGACGGTTTTGTCGGCCTGACCCATGCGCTATCCACTCCATCGAGTTTACAGGTGCTCATGTCGATGGCTCACTATCGATGTGCTAGATGATAATGCTTTCTGAAGTCATGAAATACAAGACCGAACCTTCTATGAGGTCTGGAGTTACGCAAGGATATAAGGATATACTGAACGCCGCACGCCCAGTGACCTGAGAGGGAGTTCAAATGAGAAGAACATTGCTGACCTTTACAGGCTTTCACGATCCTTTTACGAAGGGACTCTTGGGAGATGAAGAACAACCGGGACCGATCCTCTCATTAGTCTCGGCGCGTGCTTTTGATCGCGTCATTCTCTTCGAAACCCCGCATACCATCGCCAACTCGGCGACCACTAAATCCGCGATCGAGCAACGGAATCCAGAAATCCAGACGGAGATCCGCACCACCCATCTGGACGATCCGACGGATTACATCGCCATTCTTGACACATTACGCTCTCATTTTCATGAAATCAGCCGGGAGAATGCCGGCGATGCTTATTTCATCGCCGTGGCGTCGGGAACGCCGCAAATGCATGCATCTTGGATATTGCTCGCAGCCAGCGGCGAGATACCGGCGGAGGTTCTTAATGTGAGACCTCCAAGATTTGTGACGGATGACCGCCCCTTGGTCGAGCCGGTGAATCTGTACGCGGCCGCAGCGCCTCTTCTGTTTCGGACGGCCGGGCCGATTAAAGATGATACATGCCTGAGTCCTGCCAGGCCGGCGGATTCAAAGGCGCCCTCACCGAACCAGGCGATCGAGGACCCATCCGCCGTACTGCGGCACATGGGCTTTGTCGGTGACCATCCTTCGATGCACCGGGCGATCGACATAGCCTCCGGATTGGCTCCGTCGGAGGCGCCCATCCTGATTCTTGGAGAGACAGGGACCGGCAAGGAACTGTTTGCGAGATTCATCCACCGCTTGAGCGGTCGAGTGAAAGACCGTTTCGTCCCGCTGAATTGCGGTGCGATCCCGAAGGAGTTGGTTGAGAGCATCCTCTTCGGTCACGTCAAAGGGGCCTTCACGGGCGCTGTCCGCGATCAGATAGGCAAATTCGATCAGGCGGATGGAGGCACGCTCTTTCTCGATGAGATCGCTGAGTTGCCATCCTCAGCCCAGGCCAAATTACTGCGGGTCCTGCAAGATGGTGTCGTGGAACCGGTCGGGGCGATGAAATCCCATTGTGTCAATGTCCGCGTGATCGCCGCGACCCATCGCAATCTGGGGAAGGCGATCCATGAGCATAACTTCCGCGACGATCTCTATTACCGGATCGCCGTGGGTGTCATAAATCTAACCCCCCTGCGGGAGCGGAGCACCGACATACCAAAAATCGCGTTGACCATTCTCGACGAAATTAATAAGACCCTGCGTCGGCCGCGGCGCTTCTCTTTGGGGGCATTGCAACGTTTTCAGAACCACACCTGGCCCGGGAATGTCAGAGATCTTCGCAATACGATTGAGCGGTCCGTCCGGCTGGCTCCCCATGAAATGCTGGAGGCTGACGATCTCCTGATTCTTGATCCATCCGTCAAGAAGGATCCCTTCTCCGCTCTGCCGGAACCGGGGCCGGATTTCTCGCTTGAGGAATTCCTATCACAGACTCGGAAGCATCTCATACTAAGGGCATTGGAGATCGCTGGTAGAAATCAAAGCCAGGCGGCCAGACTCTTGGACCTGACCCCTCAAGCCGTTCACAAATTTCTGAAGGACAACCCCTCATGAAAGCTGTCATGACCCAGATCCCTGTCCTCTTCCTGATCCGGACGGCCATCTCCCGGCCTTCACCAAACCGTTGGAGGTTTAAATGAAACCGATTCCCAACCAAAATCCGCGGGCGCGGATCTGCGGCCGGCCGGCGCCGTTCCCGCTGCCCGCCGTCCTGATCGCGGCCTTCATTACGGTCCTCGCGACGGCCGCTCCGCTGGCGCAATCGCCTTTCTCCGTTCCGATGGTCGTCGACACCCTCTCCAACGGCCTCACGACGATCCTGGTCCCCTACGATACGCCGGGTGTCGTCGCCTACTGGACCGTTGTCCGCGCCGGATCCCGCAACGAGATCGAGCCCGGCCGAACAGGATACGCCCATCTGCTTGAGCACCTGATGTTCCGGGGCACAGAAAAATATCCGGCGGAAAAATACAACGAGGCGATCAGCTTGATGGGCGCCGACGCCAACGCCTTTACCGACGAGGATTGGACCGTCTACATCTGCACCATCCCCGCCGCCGAACTGCCCTGGATGATCGAAATTCAAGCCGACCGATTTCAAGACCTCGCCTACGATGAAGCCGGTTATGTTAAAGAGACCGGGGCCGTGCTTGGAGAGTTCAATATCGGGAAATCAGATCCTGGAACGCGGCTCGAAGAAAAGCTTCTTGAAACCGCCTTCATCCAGCACACCTACGGGCATACGGTCATGGGCTATGAAAACGACGTCAGGGATATGCCGGAAGGAATCGAATATAGCCGGCATTTCCATGATCTCTACTATTGCCCGAACAATTGCGCCGTCGTTATCACGGGCGATTTCTCGGTCGAAGCGGCAAAGAAGCTGATCCAGAAGCAGTATGGGGATTGGGAAAGGTGCGATGCGCCCCCTGCGCCGGACCCCGAACCCGTCCAGGAAGAGCCGCGGCGAAGTGATGTTAAATGGCCGGGTTCTACAAATCCGCGTCTCGCCGTCGCCTTTAAAATCCCTGAATTTCATCTGGATGACACCGACGCTCCGGCGCTTGAAATCATCCAGGCGATTGCATTCGGTCCGACCAGCCCCTTCTACCAGCGCTGGATCGAGGAAAGGCTGCGGGCGCAAAAGATCGAGGCCGAGGCCGCCCGTCTCGTCGATCCCCATCTCTTCATCATTACAATGACCCTCATCGACCCGGCCGATCTCGAAGAGGCGCGGGATGATATTTTAAACACGCTTAAAGACCTCGCCGCGAATCCGCCCTCAATCGAAGAATTGGCTGCGGTCAAGCGCCGTCTGCGTTATGAGACCGCCATGCGTCTCGAGACGGCGGGCAGCGTCGCCTACACCCTCGCTCAGTTCTACAATCTTACCGGCGACCCGGGGAGCATTTACAAATACTTCACACTTCTGGAGCAGGTGATGCCTGAAGATATTCAACGAGTCGCGGCAAGATACCTGATCGAAAATCAATCGACGACGGTAACGCTCGTTTCGGAGGAGGGGTAAAAATGCGGCGGCAATCCAATAGAGCCCAACAAATGCAGGAGATCATGCTCCTTCTGATCCTCATCGGCCTCCTCCTCGCCCCGGCGGCGCCCTGCTCCGCGCAGGGATTCTCCTTCCGCCCGGTGCTGATCCCTTCTTCTGAAATGCCCACCATCGCGATCCGCGTTCTCTTTGAAACCGGATCCGGAGATGACCCGAACGGCAGAGAAGGCCTTTGTTCAGTGGCGGCCCTTACAATGGCCGGCGGCGGCACCTCTGATCTATCGCATTGGGATGTGGTCAACGCCCTCTACCCCTACGCCGCGCAGATCCATGTTCAAGTAGACAAAGACTACACCGTATTCACCGCGACCTTCCACCGGGAGGTCTTGGAATCCGTCTATCCGGTCTTTCGAGACCTGTTGACGAGGCCCCGTTGGGATCCGGACGATTTCCAGCGCGAATGGAACGACGCGGTGAACTTTATCAATAGGGAACTCGTCGGGGAAAATGATGAAGAGCTCGGCAAGGCGGCGCTCGAGAAATTCATCTATGGGGCTGGACCCTACGGCCATCCCATCCGCGGCACGACAACCGGCCTAGACTCCATCACCCTTGCGGACGCGCAGAAGTTCGCCCTGGAGCACTTTGTCAGGGCCAGAATGCGCGTCGGAATCGCAGGCGCTTATCCTAATACCTTCCCGGGCCGCGTCATGACCGATTTGAATCTCCTGCCGGAGGGAAC